>NZ_KB731325.1:520669-521445 GCF_000353285.1 Leptolyngbya boryana PCC 6306 | reverse complement strand
AGTTGCCAAATCTGAGCAGGGGGATTCACCTTCAATCCGTAGTCATCTGCGAGTCGTTGCAATCGAGGATAGAGTTGCTTGGCGGACTCTTGAAGAACGCTAGAAGATTGCCCCAGCACAATGTTTTCTGCCACAGTAAACGATTCAACCAGCTTAAAATGTTGGTGAACCATGCCGATTCCACAAGCGATCGCATCTCTAGCAGAGTGAAATTTTACAGGCTTTCCCTGCACTCGAATTTCTCCCTGATCTGGCTCGAACAGTCCACAGAGAATATTCATTAAAGTCGTTTTTCCAGCCCCATTTTCACCCAGCAACGCATGAATCTCTCCCGTTCTCACCCGAAAGTCGATCGCATCGTTGGCAATCACGCCCCCAAATCGTTTCGTGATGCCAATCATGTCGATCGCTAGACTATCGTGTGAATCCGAGCTAGAACGCATCATCACATCCCAATACAATTCATTCGCAAAAAATCAATTCGGAACAGACGACCGTTCATCTAAATTGATCCTCAGTTTACTTCGGAACAAACGGAACTTTCAGTTCTCCAGAAGCAATTTTGGCGCGAGTGTCTTCGATCGATTTAAGCTGCTCCGGTGTGAGCTTATCTTTGAATGCCGATGGAATCTCTACACCAACGACCCCTTCTGCAACGCCCATTTTGTAAAACTGATTCGTGAACTGTTTGGATCTACTATCCTCAATCATCTTGGTAAATAACGGTTCCATATTCCAAACCAGATTCGAGGCGACGACTTTAGGATCGATCGACG
>NZ_KB731325.1:516527-520569 GCF_000353285.1 Leptolyngbya boryana PCC 6306 | reverse complement strand
GCTTTTTGATTCCAAGATTTATCTGTAGGCGGACCATTCATAATCAGCGCAAATCGACCTGCTATCCCTTCATTAGAAGCGGTTGAAGCTGGACTGACAGTTGTGCTGGTTGATTGAGAGGTTGTGGATGCAGAATTACAGCCAGACAGCGACAGGAATGGAACGGTCAGCAGCACAAGGGATTGCTGAATGACTTGGAGAGATTGCTTTGAAGTCATAAACATTGGAAGCAGGGGCTGAAGTCAAACGATTTTGCCGAAAGGCTGATTTATTATTCCCTGTGAATCAGCGTTTGTAAAGCTTGTGGTGAGCGACAAACTTGATTTGTGCTTCAAGTTGCTTTACTGTTGTGCCCACGAGATACACAACCAGTACATTAAGAGGACTCAGAACCCTTGTCTGGTATGCGGTTGACAAAGCCAATTAACCTGGGCGACACGCCAAAAATCTGTACAGAAATCTGGAGTGTGTTGGATCGGGCTGCATTTCGTTTCAAACGTTCTGCCCAAGCAAGTCGTCGATGAGCGCGTTGACTGCGAGTCAGGTAAGAGATCGCGGGTTCGATAGTTTGAATTGCTGAATTGCTCTGTTCAATCCGAGATTGGTGTCGCCTCAGGTGTTGGCGAATCTCTCGCGCAGTTGAGTCGCTGGAATGTCTGTCCAAATCAAAGCTTGAGTCCCCTGTACAGTCTGCGTCGGAGCTTGAGCAATAATTGTAATCTCAGGTTCCAATGCAACCGTCGGAACCGGAGGCAGCTTTGTTCACATCACAGAAATTTGTCTGCCATTGGTGTTCTTGGAATCATTGGACAGACAATGTTGCTTTACGGGACAGCTCGCACAAATGCGCGGATTCATACTAAACAGCATTTGCATATCGCCCCGGCGTGTATAGCGAATTTCACGGCGGTACATACGATGCCCAGCGGGACATTCCACAGATTCATCATCCGGGATTTTGAAGTCTTTGCCTGCATACTTGTGACGACTCAAAGCAGGTGAACAATCACAATCTGAAGAGCGAAGATGTCGAATCAGGGTGTAGCCATCATATTCGGGCATTCCGATACCACTAATGACCAGATCAGGTTGGTAGTGTTGTAACGCTTCTAGGGCTGCGATCGCGGATTCTGCCTCAATCACCTCTGCGCCTGCTTGTCTCAATGCAACACTGACAAAGGTTAGCATCGTTGGATCATTGTCGATCGCTAAAATTTTTAATCCAATTAGTGGCTCTGCTTCCAGCGGTCTGCTTGCTTGAGGCAGGTGGTCAGGCAGTTGATTCTCTGTCAGTAACACTGGCAATCGCACCCTAAACGTTGCACCTTGCCCTTCTCCCTCACTGTCTACCCAAACCCGCCCATTGTGCGTCAGCACAATGGTTCCTTCAGGGCTGAAAGCCCAAGTGAACTCATTCCAGCAAGAAATTGTCGTTGTCCTGATTTGATGGATTTCGATGATGTTCTAAATACTCTTGCACTAACTCCTCCGTTAAGTTCCCAGTACTCCAAGCTCCGTACCCAATCGCCCAAAAATGCTTCCCCCAATACCGCTTCTCCAATTCTGGATATTCCTGCTGTAGCAATCGTGACGTGCGACCCTTGATCCGCCTCACGAGATCACTAATAGATTTTGAGGGTGGATACTCAATGTGCATATGCACATGATCCTTACTCACCACACCCTTGAGGATCTTTACATCTTCAGCATCACAAATCTGGATAATCAATTCTCGACACCGTTTCTGAATCTCGCCTTTGAGAACTGGATATCGATACTTTGTCACCCAGACCAGATGCACTGTCAATCGGGTTACCGTATGGCTGCCTCGGCGTTGGTCACTCATGATAGTTTTTCTCTCAAACCTATCACGTTCGCCTATTTCAGCCATCGGGAGGTGTGTAGCAACTAAAGTCTCCCACTGAAGGATACTGTTGGCGAATTATGAGATCGCAGGATTAAGTGCTGCGAATCGAGAGGTGCGGGTTTGCGCTTTCGGGATTCCAGTCCACCAATACCAGAGGCGAACAACGTTCATGGCAGTCGCCGTAGCAACCTCCTGTAAGTGAGTTTTCGCCAGTCCAATATAGCGAGAGCGACGTAAGTCAAAGGCACGAGTCCCCTGAGAGATCGTGCCCTCTAGCCCTGCTCGTCGCGCATACTGCTTCTGGAACTCCAGCATGGTTTGGGCTTGCCGAGCGGCTTGCAACGCCTCGTGCTGAGCTTGAGGCAGCAAGTTGAGGGCGCGCCCCTGCCGCGATTTGGTGGTTGTACACTCAGCTCGAGTGGGACAATCCTGACAGTGTTGGTAGCTAAAGCGGACGCTGGTAGTCCTAAACAGGTAAGGATGCATTGTAGTGATGAATGAAGTACCAGATCGCTCCAATGTGATTGTCCACCTTCTTGGAGAAGGACAAGGTTTTTCGCACCAACCGAGAGATTCTTTGACGCAGGGTGCAGTTGAGTCGTTCAATCCGGTTAGTCAAACCACTCTCCTTGCCAACCGCCCGATGCCGTTTACTGGGGAAAACTGCTGCATAAGCTGCCCAGAAGTCGGTATAGCAGATGGCACATTGTCGGTAGACGGGAGGCAAAGATTGCCACAAGGCTGTGGCTCCCGCTTCTGAACGGTTTCCGATATGCACCCCCACAATTTCCCGTGTCTTTGCATCTATCGCTAACCACACCCACTGCTTGTTTCCTTTGTGGTCAACGAACGACCACAACTCGTCGCACTGGATCGTTAATCGCCCCTTTTTTTCGCGCTCACGCTCACCCGTCGTGACACAGCAGCATATTTGGCGTTCACGTAGCGTTGCAGCCATAGCTCAGAAACCCCGGTGACTCGCGCAATTCCTGCCAATGACAACCGCTCTAACAGCAACTTATCAATCAAGTCTTTAGTCGCCTAGTCAATCAGTTTGTTCTGCGGGTCTTGCACGAACTGTCGTCCACAGTCCCGACAGCGATAGTTTTGTTTGCCGTTATGGATTCTGCCATTTTTGACCGTGTGTTTTGACTCGCAACTTGGACAAGAAAGCATGACTGCGACACCAGGAGAATCTAAACATCAGCTTTCATTTTATCCTTACCTGTTTAGGACTACCCCGATTTAGTCTGGAACATTGGTATGGTTTTGCTAAACAGCGATTATATTTGACCCATCCACAGTTCACCTCGGTGCAGGCGATCGACCGCTGGAGTGCCCTGATGCCGTTGCTCAGTTGGCAGTTGTGGTGGGCCCGAGCCGAGGGTGTTGACCAACCCTTGCCCTGGCAATCGCCCTAGGACAACTTAGCTCCAGGGCGCGTCGCTCAAGCCTTCGCTAGTATTTTGGCGGTCATTGGCACTCCGGCTCCTGCCCCCAAACCCCGTGGAAAGTCTCCAGGACGAACCCAGGGTGAGCGACCGACTCCGCGTCCTCGCTATCCAATGGTCAAAAAACGAACCTCTAAACGCAAATCATCCGAGCTATCCCCGAGTTGTTCTGAGCCAGGGGTCGCTTAACTTCCAGCTTGTTGCACGCAATGCATCCGATTCAATCGCAAATCAGCGGGTAACTACTCAGGTTAAAAGATCGTAAGGAATTGTAGGCAAGTACGCAAATAACAGTAAGGTTCAAACTATTCAAAGTTGTCGTGAGGGCATCCTCTTGAGCGACCCTACTCCTAAAAATCTGGCAATGAGTCGCGACGAAATCCGAGCGATCTATGCCCAAGGCGAAGATGCAGTCATTGCTCTGGTTGAGGGGTTATTGCAACGGATTGCTGGACTAGAAGAACGGATAGAAGCTTTGGAGAATCAACATGCGAAAAATAGCCGCAATAGTAGTAAACCACCATCGGGAGATGGGTTTGCGCCGAAACCGAGAAGCCAACGGCGCAAAAGTGAGCGCTCCAGTGGGGGGCAAAGCGGGCATCCAGGAGCGACCTTAGAGTGGTCAGAAGAGGTAGATGCTGTGATGGTTCACCCGGTTGAGACTTGTGAAGTTTGTGGCATCTCGTTGAGAGCAGTCGAAGTGGAATCGTGGGAGAGTCGCCAA
>NZ_KB731325.1:515546-516427 GCF_000353285.1 Leptolyngbya boryana PCC 6306 | reverse complement strand
CAGTGGTTTGAAGAACGCTATGTGCTGCTGATTGAGGCGGGATTGTCTCTCAATCGCATCAATGACCCGCCGCTTGATGACGCAAAATCGCGAGGACGACCCAAAAATCGCCCGCAAAGAACTTACTCGACCGCTTACAGCAGCACCAAGCGCAGGTGTTAGCATTTATGCTGGACTTCCGCGTTCCCTTTGATAACAATCAAGCCGAGCGCGACCTTCGCATGATGAAATTGAAGCAAAAGATATCGGGTGGATTTCGCTCCGTTGAGGGCGCACAGATGTTTGGGCGGATTCGCGGCTATATCTCCACGCTCAAAAAGCAAGGGTTGAATGTCCTCGAAGCACTCAAGCAAGTTTTCTTGGGCAACCCGACAATGCCAACGGTGCTTCAGCCTGAGTAGTTACATCAGCGGTTGAATCCATTCTTCATGTCCTTCGCCTCAACAACACGGGAAGCCAGGTAGTGCGTATTTGCACAACTTCGGGTTCACCGCAGGTTTTGGTGAAAATTTGTCAGAATGGTGATAAATCGCATCGGCAAGATGGTGGAACTCTTAACCCAACTGCTTCCTAGCCCAGAACACCTACAATTTCAGAATTACGAACTTGATGTAGAACAACAACAGATTCGAGTGTTGATGGAATCGGTGCAGCAAACAGTCTATTGCCCAGTGTGCAATCAAGCTTCCTATCGAGTGCATAGTTTCTATGAACGGACGCTGGCAGACTTACCGTGGGCAAATTATCAAATCGTGATCAAGCTGACGGTCGGCAAGTTCTTCTGTGATCAAGAAAGGTGCGATCGCAAAATCTTCACGGAACGGATCGCGGGCGTGATGGCTCCGTGGGCAAGACGAACGAAGCGATTAGCAGCACAACTG
>NZ_KB731325.1:198223-200280 GCF_000353285.1 Leptolyngbya boryana PCC 6306 | reverse complement strand
CGTTCAGATAGAGGGTTACAGACGTTCAGAAAAGTATTGCAAGACATGAAAATAGGGGCTATGCTAGCCCCTATCAAATAAGTGTTTTTCCAATGAACAACCTAATCACTTTGTGCGATCGCACAGAGAACCTTTACCGATCGGTAAGGGGGCATTCATGGATTTGATTAAAGTCTACCCCTGTGGGCAAATAACAGCAAGTTCGCAGCGTAGATTCACCCCTGAGCCTCTACCGAGGGAGAAAAAACTCACTGTAGATGAAGCATTCAACCTTTCGGCACTGAAATCATTCGGCTATGAACGCGCCCGTGAGATTCTGCAAGCCGAAGGCTACCTTGGTTTATCAAAGCCCGCTAAATCGGAGAAAACCAAAAAACCGAGGGGACAGAAGGGAATAACTTCCCACGGTCGCCGCATTATTCGTGGGGGAGTGACATTGCTTGAGCGTACATACGGACGTAACAGGCTGTCGTTTATCACTCTGACTCTGCCTCCAGCGGTCGCTGAAGATTTGAGTGGGCGGTGGGCACATGTGGTCGATTTGATGAAACGGCGGCTCATCTACTCCAATGGACTGCATGGGCTACCCACCGAGATAATAGCGTGTACTGAGGTTCAAGAGAAGCGGTATGAAAGAACTGGTGAAGTTGCCTTGCACTTGCACATTGTCATGGTCGGACGGCATAGTAGAGGAGCTTGGTGCTATAGTCCTAGACAGTTGGAAAAAATGTGGAGTGAATGCTGCGAAACTGCCGTCAGGAATGTTATTGAGCCAAACGAGAGAGTTACTAGCAGAGTTACTAATAGTAGAACTGAGAGTGAATCTAACGGAAATGGAAACGCTACTGGTAATACAAGCAGCAATGCAAATAGCAATGGAAATGCTAATGGGAATATACATACGGAAGTGAATTGGAATGCAGCGGTAAATGTGCAAAGGATCAAAAAATCTGCATCTGCATACATGGGGAAATATCTATCTAAGGGAACGCAAACGACACAGAAAATTATCGATTCTGGGAAAGCTCATCTACTGCCCAAAGCGTGGTATTTCTGCACCCAAGTTTTGCTTGAGCGTATAAAAAAGGCGACTAGGGTCGTCAGCGGAAATTTAGCACACGAAATATACGAACACGTACTATCTCACGCTACCGAGTACCTAAACTACCATCGGAATATAAAGGCAAAATGCTCCGATGGGCGGGAAATAACGGTTGGATGGTATGGATACCTGACAAAGCGAGGTATGCAGGAATTAGGGAAACCTCTGGGTGTGGTCTAGGGGGCAGTCCCCTCTGGGAGATTTAGACGCACCGTCGCTGTTAACAACAGCCATGCGAAGCCTAGCATACTCCGGCAAATTACGGATGCTGCGATCGCACTGGTTGGAACCAATAAGGCTGTAACCCTCTATCTGTTAAGTGATCGAGGGTGTTAGGTATTGCTGTCAAGGACGGAGCGAAGCGAAGCCGAAGGGTATCCTTGACAGCAATACCTAACACCCTAAAACCCGTTCAGATAGAGGGTTACAGACGTTCAGAAAAGTATTGCAAGACATGAAAATAGGGGCTATGCTAGCCCCTATCAAATAAGTGTTTTTCCAATGAACAACCTAATCACTTTGTGCGATCGCACAGAGAACCTTTACCGATCGGTAAGGGGGCATTCATGGATTTGATTAAAGTCTACCCCTGTGGGCAAATAACAGCAAGTTCGCAGCGTAGATTCACCCCTGAGCCTCTACCGAGGGAGAAAAAACTCACTGTAGATGAAGCATTCAACCTTTCGGCACTGAAATCATTCGGCTATGAACGCGCCCGTGAGATTCTGCAAGCCGAAGGCTACCTTGGTTTATCAAAGCCCGCTAAATCGGAGAAAACCAAAAACCGAGGGGACAGAAGGGAATAACTTCCCACGGTCGCCGCATTATTCGTGGGGGAGTGACATTGCTTGAGCGTACATACGGACGTAACAGGCTGTCGTTTATCACTCTGACTCTGCCTCCAGCGGTCGCTGAAGATTTGAGTGGGCGGTGGGCACATGTGGTCGATTTGATG
>NZ_KB731325.1:196725-198123 GCF_000353285.1 Leptolyngbya boryana PCC 6306 | reverse complement strand
GAGTTTCCTAAAACTAGAAGATGTGGGTAGTGCTGTTCTAAATCTGCAACTTTAGTAGAGGCTCCCCAAGATTGATAGAGATGATATGCCTCAATCCAGTAAATTTGGGCAAGCTTCTCTTTTCCTGTAGTGATCCAAAACTTCGCAGATAGCTCATTTGCTAATGCCGAATCTTGCACAAATCCATTCGTTTTTGCAAGTGCGATCGCCTCATCGTAGAGGTCGATCGCGGTCATTGAATCATTTTGCAATCGGGCGATCTCTGCTTCGACTAATAGATATTGATGCCGAAAGTTCTCTGGGCAGGTCGCTGACCAAATTTCCATCTGCTGTTGGTTCGTTATGATCTGCTGCCAGTATTCACTCTTCTGCAGCTCACTCGCAGTTAGATACAGGGAAGTTAAAATCAGCGAGTCGTAAAAAATGAATTCAGCAAGCGAGATACAGCCTGGGAGATAGTTAAGCAGGTGCCTTGCTTGCCCGATCACGTGATGAGCATCCTCAAAACAACCATAGAGATACAAAACTTGAGCTTTGAGAATCTTGAAAAAGCCGATCGCAGCAAAACTCGATCGTGCCTCACACGCTGCTAAATATTCAGTCTCGCTCAGTTCTTTCGTTACAAACTTGCATTGTCTAACATCACATTCTTGTAAACTGTGAAAGATTAGCTGACAGGCAAGCAGCATATCTTTTGCAAGCTGATTTTGTGTTTGCTCTGTAAACGCTAGATAGTTGAGAAGCTTGTCTTGCAGGGAATCTAGGTCGGCTCCTTGGTAGAATAAATTAATCACTTGATGGGCAATATTGTAGCCCGCAAATTGAAGTTCGCCAGACTCTAAGCCAGCCTGATACCCTTCCATGAAAATTTCAGCATCTTCTTTGAGGGGTCTAATCCAATGATTCACCGAACCACCAACAACCACGCAGCCTTTACACTTTTCCGCTTGATTGTTAAATCTTTCGCTAACCTTCAGGCTGAGTTGTCCGAACTGATAGCCTGCTCGATAGTCACCGAGCATTGATCCTAGAATCAATCCATACTCAGAATAGCCATAGGTAGATTCTGAAATCACCCCATGTTTCAGAGAAAGATTGACTAACTTCATCACACAAATCAGCCAGAGATCATGATTTGAAAAGTAAGTCGGCGCTCCTAAGGTTGTGAGCAATCTTGCAGCGGCTCTTTTCTCTGGAATCATCATTTCTGGCTGATCTAATAATGCCGGAATCTTTTGCTGGGCGAGTTGTGTTTTCGCGATCGCAAGCTCATCTTCAAAGGCTTTGTATAACTCTGATTCAGGAATATCAATCTCGAAGGATGAAAGTGCTACTCGTCCAGTCTCGATCGCGGGTTGATACTTCCCCTGCATGGTGTAGAGAACAATCAGCAGTTGG
>NZ_KB731325.1:195960-196625 GCF_000353285.1 Leptolyngbya boryana PCC 6306 | reverse complement strand
ATCTTGCAGCGGCTCTTTTCTCTGGAATACCATTTCTGGTTGATCCAATAATGTCGGGATCTTTTGCTGGGCGAGTTGTGTTTTCGAGATCGCAAGCTCATCTTCAAAGGCTTTGTGTAACTCTGATTCAGGAATATCAATCTCGAAGGATGAAAGTGCTACTCGTCCAGTCTCGATCGCGGGTTGATACTTCCCCTGCATGGTGTAGAGAACAATCAGCAGTTGGTAAATTTCTGCTTTCTCAAGGGCAGATTTTGCTTGTTTCAAGGTCATTTCAATCAAGCGTTCAGACTGCTCGAAATTACCCAATAGATATTCAATTTCTGCTTGCTCTCGATGTAGGGTAAACATCAATTCATAGTGTTCTGACCAAGCTGTTTCTGTGAGATGGTTTTGAGCATGAATTAAACACGCTTGAGCGAATGAGTAGGCTGCTGCTTGTTTTGCTTTGATTGCAGCTTGTATGTTCAAGTGCGCTAATTGAGTTTTTTCATCAGCCTGGGTGATGAGTGCCTGTCCCAGGTTGAAATGTCCTACCAGTTCAAAAAGTTGCTCACTCGATTCGCTGTAATTAGCGTAGAGGAGTTTACCAATTTGGAGATGCACAGATTGTTTTTCGCGATCGTCAATCAGGGCATAAGCGGCTTGTTGTACACGGTCGTGGA